>CAVRMM010000003.1:0-45714 GCA_963722525.1 uncultured Actinomycetes bacterium
ACCGGAGAGGATCCCCGCCGACATCCCGCCCTGGTGGCCGCGCTGCGCCGCATCGCGCCCGGTACCGAGCTGCGCCATGGGATCGACGACATCATCCGCGGCCATCTCGGCGCGCTGATCGTGATCGGGGAGCCTCGGAGCTGCAGTTCCTGTTCTCCGGCGGTCTCCAGCTCGACCACCCGTTCACGGCCGCAGTTCCTGTACGAGCTGGCGAAGATGGACGGCGCGATCATCCTGAACGGCCTCGGCGAGCGCATCGTCTCGGCCAACGTCCAGCTCATGCCCGACCCGACCATCGCCTCGCCGAGACGGGCACGCGGCACCGCACGGCGGAGCGGGTCGCGAAGCAGACCGGAGCCTCGTGATCTCGATCTCGCAGGCCCGCGACACGGTCTCGGTCTACGTGGGCGATGTCCGCTACCAGCTGGAGCGCATCGCGGACGTGCTCGCGAAGACCAACCAGGCGGTCGCGACGCTCGAGACCTACAGCGGCCGCCTCGACCAGGTCTCGAGCCGGCTGACGGCGCTCGAGTTCCAGAGCGCGGTGACGCTCGACGACGTGCTCGTGGTGCTGCAGCGCGCCGAGATGGCGACGCGCATGGGCGAGGAGATCGAGCGCAACGTGATCGAGCTCGGCCGCGAGGGCTGGCTGATCGAGATGCAGCTCGACGAGCTGATGGAGGACGTGCCGCGCGACCGCGTGAACGTCGTCCGCGACTACGCTGGCGAAGACACCGGCGGCCGCGCCACGGTGCGCGGCGCCTGGCGGACCTGCTCGCACACCGTCTGCTCGGTTTCGAGTCTCGCCGAGTGCCTCGGCCATGGCGGGGTCAACCCGCTCGACCAGCACCTGACGCCGCGCGGGTACCGCGCGCTGGCGCAGTCCCGCGGCTCACCGACGACATCGTCCGCACCGTCGTCGAGGCGTTCGGCGGGCTCGACCAGCTCGTCCGCGCGCTCGCTCCGCGAGCTGGAGTCGTGGACGGCGTCGGCCCCGCGCAGGCCCGCGAGATCCGCGAGGGACTGCGCCGGCTGCAGGAGCACAACCTGATGGATCGTTACCTCCAGCTGTAATAGTCCGCAGTCTGCGGCTATCCTGAGATAACCCCTTTGGGGGATTGGCCGCAGCAATCGATGGTACGAGCCGGTACACTCATCCACGACGGGGGCGGCGGTGGAGGTGGCGGCAGGTGTTTGAGGTCGGGGACAAGGTCGTTTACCCGCAACATGGCGCGGGAGTCGTGGTCGGTCGCGAGACGAAGACCGTGCTGGGTGAGGCGCGCGACTACCTCACGATCCGCATCATCGCGAGCGAGATGACGCTGATGGTGCCGGCCGATGCGACCGACGCGGCGGGCCTGCGCGCGGTCATCGACCGGCGAGGACCTCGATGCCGTCCTGGCCCTGCTGCGCGGCGAGGACGAGGTGATCGCCGGCAACTGGAACCGGCGGTTCAAGCACAATCGCGAGAAGATGCGGACGGGCGACGTGCTCGAGCTCGTCGGGGTCATCAGGAACCTGACGAACCGGTCGATCGAGAAGGGCCTGTCGTCGGGCGAGCGCCAGATGATGGCGCGCGCCAAGCGCATCCTCGCGTCCGAGATCCAGTACGCGAAAGACCTCGATGAGGCAGAGGCCCAGGCCTACCTGGACGAGCTGCTCGAAGAGATCGCCCTGGAGCGCGAGACTGCCGCGTCTCGCGCCTCGACCTAGCCTCCAACCAGCCCGCAGGAGGCGGGCGCACCGGCCGTACGGCACGGCCGGACACACAAGACCGATGACAGCCGTCATCCGCATGGTCTTCGCCCTGCTCGGGGCGCTCGGCGCAATTCAGATCGCGATCCACACGAAGTTCCCGGATTCCTATCATCCGTCTTCTTCCCGTTATCTCGTCTGGGCAAGTGTGGTTCTCGGTGGCGCCGCCATCGGCTGGCTGATCGCAGCCATCGTTGACAGCGCCTTCGTCCGCGCACTCCGCAGGGTCGAGACCGCAGCTTCCGACCGTTCGGCTTCCGAGCTCGTCGTCGGCGGCGCAGGCCTGATCCTCGGCCTCGCCGCAGCGGCGCTGCTCGGCTTCGCCATCTCCCCGCTGCCGTACGTCGGCAGGTACGTCCTCCTACCGCTGTTCCTGATCTTCGGGTACGTGTTCGCGATCGTGGGCGCCCGCCGGGCGCGGGCGATCCTGCGCCTCGTCGGCATCAACCCGGCCCGGTTCGAGTCGGCCCCCGGCGAGCGCCTGCCGACGGGCACCGCCAAGCTCGTCGACACCTCCGCCATCATCGACGGGCGCATCTCGGACATCGTCGCCACCGGCTTCCTCGACGGCGAGCTGGTGATCCCCGTGTTCGTGCTCGAGGAGCTGCAGCGCGTGGCCGACTCGAGCGACCCGCAGCGGCGCGCCCGCGGTCGTCGCGGCCTCGAGGTCGTGCACGACATCCGGCTCGCGAAGCGGCCGCTGTCGACGCCCGAGGTCGACTACCCCGAGCTCGCCGACGTCGACGCCAAGCTGCTGCGCCTCGCGCAGGAGCGGCGGCTGCCGATCCTCACCACCGACTACAACCTGAACAAGGTCGCGCGGATCCAGAACGTCGTCGTCCTGAACGTGAACGAGCTCGCCAACGCCCTCAAGCCGGCGGTGCTGCCGGGCGAGAACCTGCGCGTCAAGGTGATCCGCGAGGGCAAGGAGGCCGAGCAGGGCGTCGGCTACCTGAACGACGGGACGATGATCGTGATCGAGGCGGGTCGCAAGCTGCTCGGCGACACCGTCGACGTCGAGGTGACGAGCGTCTTGCAGAGCCCGTCCGGCAAGATGATCTTCAGCCGCCTGGCCGGATGAGGGCGCTCGAGACCTGGGTGATCGTCGTGGCCGCCGGTTCGGGCGAGCGGCTCGGCAGCGATCGCCCCAAGGCGTTCGTCAAGTTCGGCGAGCGCACGCTCGTGGCCGCGTGCCTGGCGACCTTCGAGGATCACGACGGCATCGACGGCATCGTCGTCGCCGTGCCCGAGGGGTTCGAGACCGACATGAGCCTGATCGCCGACGACATCGGCGCCGGCAAGATCGCGGCGGCCGTGCCGGGCGGCGCGACGCGAGCCGAGTCGGTGGCGAACGCGCTCGCGTGCCTGCCCGCCTCCGCGCACTTCGTGCTCGTCCACGACGCCGCCCGCCCGCTGGTCGACGACGCGCTCATCACCCGGGTCATGCACGGCCTGGCGGAGGGCGCCGACGGCGTCGTCCCGGCGCTCGCTGTGACCGATACGGTGAAGCGGCTCGGCCCCGACGGGACGGTGTCGGAGACGTTCGACCGCTCGTCGCTGCGCGCGGTGCAGACGCCGCAGGGCTTCCCGGTCGAGCGGCTCCGCGGGGCGATCGAGAAGGCGGCCGACGCGCCTCGCGGCGGCCACCGACTGCGCGTCGCTGGTCGAGGCGGCCGGTGGTCGCGTCGTGTGCGTCGATGGCGATCCGCGCAACCTCAAGATCACGACTGCCGCCGACCTGGCGCGGGCGCTGGAGCTGGCCGGGATGATCGTCGACTACCACCTGCACCTGCGACCCGACGGCCAGGGGCTGGACGAGGACGCGTACGCGCCGGAGCACCTCGAGCGGTACGTCGCGACCGCGCACGCGCGGGGCGTCGGCGAGATCGCCATCACCGAGCACATCTACCGGTTCGCCCAGGCCGCGCACCTGTCCGACCACGTCTACTGGCGCGAGCACACGCTCGCCGATCTGGATCTCTACTGCACGCGCCTGGCGGCCGCGCGCGACTCGGGGCTGCCGATCCTGGTCGGCATCGAGCTGGACTGGCTCGGGCCCGACGCGGCCGGCGGCGTCCGCGCGATCGCCGACGGCTACGCCTGGGACGTCGTGCTCGGCTCGGTCCACTGGTCCGGCCCGCTGGCGTTCGACCACCCCGACTACTCCATCTGGGAGGCGCGGCCGGTCGACGAGGGCTGGCGCGTCTACGTCGACGCCGTCTGCGCGGCCGCCGAGAGCGGCACCTACGACGTGATGGCGCATCCCGACCTGGCCAAGGTGTTCGGCCAGCGTCCCACCTCGGCGCTCGCCGACGAGCTGGGCGACCGGCTGGCCGAGTGCTTCCGCGCCACCGGTGTCTGCGCCGAGATCTCGAGCGCCGGCCTGCGCAAGGCCGTGGGCGAGATCTACCCGTCCGACGACTGGCTGCGCCGGCTGTACGCCGCCGACGTCCCGATCACGCTGGCCTCCGACGCCCACCAGCCGGCCGACGTCGGCATCGGCGTCGACCTCTGCCTCGCGGCCGCGAGCGCCGCCGGCTACCGGTCGCTGGTGCGCTTCCGCGGGCGCGAGCGGCAGGAGGTCACCCTTGGCTGACCTCCGCGTCGGGACGGCGTTCGACGCCCACCGGCTGGTCGCGGGGCGGTCGCTGGTGCTGGGCGGCGTCACGATCCCGTCGGCGGCAGGGCTGGAGGGGCACTCCGACGCCGACATCGTCTGCCACGTGCTGTGCGATGCGGCGCTCGGCGCCGCTGCGATGGGCGACATCGGCCGGCTCTTCCCCGGCACGCCCGAGTGGCGGGACGCGGCGTCGATCGACCTGCTCGGACGCGCCTTCGCGCAGCTGTCGGCAGCGGGCTGGCAGCTCGTGAACGCCGACTGCATGGTGGTGCTGCAGGAGCCGAAGATCGCGCCGCACGTCGACGAGATGCGCGCGCGCGTCGCCGTGGCGATGCGCTCCACGCCCGACCGCGTCTCGATCCGCGGCACCACGACCGACGGGCTCGGGTTCCCGGGCCGGGGCGAGGGCGCCGCCGCGCAGGCCGTCGTGCTGCTCGAGCGCTCCGCGGAGGGCTAGGAGCCGAGGATCCGCGCGATCAGCGCGTCGTCGTCGGCGAGCAGGCCGGCGGCGGGCAGTCGCCGCGTGAGCTCGCGCCAGCCGTCGTCGGCGGCGAACGCCCGGTCGAGCAGCGGCCGCGCCTCGGCGTCACGTCCGTCGATGCAGAGCTGGACGCCGTGCCAGAAGCCGATCTCGACGTTCTCCGGCAGCACGCGAGAGCGGCCTCGGCCTCGGCGTCCGCCTCGGCCTCGCGCTTGGCGACGCGAAGCTCCTCCGAGCGCGCCAGCCTCGCGTAGCCGCGGTGCATGCGCACCAGCCGCGCCAGCTCGTCGATCGGCTCCGGGTGGTCCTCGACGCGCAGGTCGAGCACGACGTCGTTCCACGGGTCGTCGCCCGACGCCGCGCGCACGATCCTGATCGCCGCCGACTGGCGGCCGCGCAGGTCGCCGCCCTCGCCCTCGGCTGCGGCCAGCGCGGCGACGAGTCGCTCGGCCAGCGGCGCGTCGGTGGCCAGGTAGGCGGCATGCATGGCGTCGGGCACGGTCGGGCGCCGCATCATGTTGGCCTGCACCGAGAAGCCGTCGCCGGTGCGGTGGCCGGCGTCGACGATGCAGCGCTCGCCGGTGTGGGCGCCGGCGCGGCCCTGCGCGTCGACCATCGCCACCTGCCGCACGTCGCGCGCCTCGTCGTCGGCCACGAGCGCCGCGAGCGCGTCGGGCGCCGGCCTGCCGGCCGCCATCCGGGCCAGCCCGCGCAGCCCGTACGCCGGCTCGACGAACGACTGCGTCGCGACCGCTCCGACACCGGCCTGCAGCCACGGCACGATCGGCCCGACCGTGAAGTAGTGCGACTGGACGGCGACGCCGAGCTCGCCCGTCTCCGGGTCGCGGGCGACGATCGAGTACGTCATGGCTCCGGGAACCCGCCGGCCTCGGCGAGGCGCCGGATGCGCTCCTCGAGCGGCGGATGGGTGTCGAACATGCCACCGAGGCTCGAGCGGAGGCCCTTGTGGTCGCGCAGCGGGGACTCGATGTACAGGTGCGCCGTGGCACGGGTGACGTTCCGCAGCGGCGTCGGGTCGTCCCGCAGCTTGGCGAGCGCGAGCGCGAGGCCCTCGCCGTCGCCGGTGATCTCGGCCGCCGTCACGTCGGCCAGGTACTCGCGGCGGCGCGACAGCGACATCTGCAGCAGCGCCGCGCCGATGGGGGCGAGGATCATCGCGGCGATGCCGACCACCATCGTGATCGGGTTCGAGTCCTTGTTGCGGCCGCCGCCGAAGAGCGTCAGGCGCATCAGCATGTCGGAGACGAGGGCGATGACGCCGACGAGCACCGCGGCCAGGCTCATCAGCCGCACGTCGCGGTTGCGGATGTGGGCGATCTCGTGCGCCATGACGCCCTCGAGCTCCCGCGTCGAGAGCTTCTCGATCAGGCCGGTGGTCGCGGCGACGTAGGCGTGCTCCGGGTTGCGCCCCGCGGCGAACGCGTTCGGCGCGGGGTCGTCGATCAGGTAGATGTCGGGCGTCTTCGGCATGCCGGCGCCGATGGCGGCGTTCTCGACCGCGCGGTACAGCTCGGGCTGCTGCTCCTTCGTGACCGGGTGCGCGCCCGACGCGGCCGCCACCATCTTGCCCGCGAAGAACCAGGCGAACAGGCCGTAGCCGATGGCCGCGATGCCGAGGAAGCCGCCGATGCCCGGCTCGTACGCGTACCAGACGGCGGCCACCAGGGCCGCGGCGAGCGCCGCGAAGCCGAGCAGGACGACGAGCGTCCTGATCTGGTTCGAACGGATCTGCTCCTGGAGGGTCACGGGCCGAACGTGACGGCGACCGGCTCGCGGTCGGCGTCATCCTCGATCCGGTAGAACTCGCGCCGGGTGAAGCCGGTGGCACCGCCGATGACGTTCGTCGGCACCGACTGGAGCGCCGTGTTGTAGCGGCGGACGGTGTTGTTGTAGTACCGGCGGGCGGCGGCGATCTTGTTCTCGGTGTCGGACAGCTCGGCCTGCAGGGCCTTGAAGCTCTCGACGGCCCGCAGCTCCGGGTACGCCTCGGCGATGCCGAGCAGGCCGGTGATGGCCGACTGCATCAGCGCGTCGGCGGCGGCCTTGGCGGGCAGGGTGGTGGCGGCGAGCGTCGCGGCGCGGGCCTCGGTGACCTTCTGGAAGACGGTCGCCTCGTGCGCGGCGTAGGCCTTCACGGACTCGACCAGGTTCGGGATCAGGTCGGCGCGGCGCTTGAGCTGCACGTCGATCGAGGAGAAGCCCTGGTCGACCTCGTTGCGGAGCCGGACGAGCTTGTTGTACGACAGGATCAGGTACAGCAGGAGCGCGACGATGATCGCGACGACGATCCAGACGGCAGTCATTCGCCAGGTAGTGTAATCCGCCCGTTCGAGATGGACACCAGGCCGTCCCGGGCGAGCGCCGCTGCGATGTCCGCATCCGTGTCGTCGAGCGGTACGGCGCCGGCTGCGACGCGGCGCAGCAGCGCGCCCCGTGCCTGGCGCCGCGAGCCCTCGAACCGGCCCTGCTTGCGCTCCGGCTCGTACGTCCGTCCCCGCGACGGGCACGCGGCGGCGAGCGGGCAGGCGCCGCAGCGCGGCCGGCGGGCGATGCAGACGGTGGCGCCGAGATCGAACAGCGCCTGCGTCAGTTCCGGTGTGCGGCCGGCGGGCGGCTCGATCGTCTCCCGCTCGAGCGCGCGGTGCAGCACGCGGCGGATGTTCACGTCGACCGGCAGCCGGTCCTCGCCGAACGCCAGGCACGTGACCGCCGCCGCGGTGTACGGCCCGACGCCGGGCAGCGCGAGCAGGCCCTCGTAGGTCTGCGGCCAGCCGTCGCGGGCCACATGGCGTGCGGTGGCGTGCAGGCGGACGGCGCGGTTGTTGTACCCGAGCCCGCTCCAGGCGGCGATCACCTCGCCCGGCGATGCGGCGGCCAGCGCCGCCGCGTTGGGCCAGCGCGCGAGCCACTCGTTGTATCGCCCGACGACGCGGCTCACCTGCGTCTGCTGGAGCATGATCTCCGAGACGAGGATCGCGTACGGATCGCGCGTCTCGCGCCACGGCAGGACGCGGGCGGACGACCGGTACCACGAGATCACGCAGTCGACGAACGCGGCTTCCTGCATCGGCTCCGATCGTACCGTCGGCGGGACGCGGCAGCGGCTCCGGGATGAGCCGCGGGAAGGTGAAATGTCTGACTTTAGTCAGACAATAACGTCGTCACGAAACACGCATTGTCCGGACCGCAACACGCACGAACCGCGCAGATCGCGCGATCCGCGCGCCTTCCGTGACAGTCCTGTGCGTGGGGTCTGACCCCCGAAAACCTCCATTCGGGGTCTGACCCCGGACGAAGCGCCGGGCGGCTCCGCGGCCGATCCTGGATCGACGGCGTTCGCTCAGCTCAGGTGGTGCACCTCCTGCAGGCCGTACACCGGCGTCGGGATGCCCTCCGCTCTCGCCTTCAGCTGCAGCGCCAGGTACAGCGAGTGGAAGCGCGACTGGTGGAGGTTGCCGCCGTGCATCCACAGGCCCTCCTGCTGCGTCGGCTTCCACATGTTGCGCAGCTCGCCCTCCCAGGGGCCCGGATCCTTGGTCGTCTCGGAGCCGAGGCCCCAGACCTTGCCGACCCGGTCGGCGACCTCCTGCGAGATGAGGTCGGCGCACCACCCGTTCATCGAGCCGTAGCCGGTCGCGTAGACGACGACATCGGCCGGCAGCTCGGTGCCGTCGGCCAGCACCACGGCGTCCGCGGTCAGGTGGTCGACCTGTCCCTTGGCGAGCTTGATGTCGCCGCTCGCGACGAGATCGGAGGCGCCGACGTCGATGTAGTAGCCCGAGCCGCGCCGCAGGTACTTCATGAACAGGCCGGACTCGTCGTCGCCCCAGTCGAGGACGAAGCCGGCCGCCTCGAGGCGCGCGTAGAAGTCGGCGTCGCTGCTCGCGGATCTGCGTCGTACACCGGGATCTGGAACTCGTGCAGGATCCGGAACGGCAGCGACGCGAAGATCATGTCGGCCTTCTCCGTCGTCACGCCGCTCGCCACCGCGTCCTCCGAGTAGAGGGCGCCGAGCGCGATGTCCATCAGCGAGTCGGAGCGCGCGACGTGCGTCGACGAGCGCTGCACCATCGTCACGTCGGCACCGGCCTCCCACAGGGCGGCGCAGATGTCGTGCGCGGAGTTGTTCGATCCGACCACGACGGCCCGCTTGCCCTCGTAGGCGTCGGGCCCGGGGTGCTCGGACGAGTGGTGCTGGTCGCCCTCGAAGACGTCCATGCCGGGGATCTCCGGCACGTTCGGCTTCCCCGACATGCCGGTCGCCAGCACCAGCTGCTTCGGCCGCAGCGTGACCTCGGCGCCGTCGCGCTCCACGACCACCGTCCACTCACCGGCGGCGGCGTCGTAGCTGCGCGCTCTTCGCCGTCGTCGAGCTCCAGTAGTTGAGCTCCATCACCTTCGTGTACATCTCGAGCCAGTCGGCGATCTTGTCCTTCGGCGAGAAGACCGGCCAGTTGTCGGGGAACTGGATGTAGGGCAGGTGGTCGTACCAGACCGGATCGTGCAGGCAGAGCGACTTGTAGCGCTTGCGCCACGAGTCGCCGGGCCGCTCGTTGCGCTCGACGATGATCGTCGGCACGCCGAGCTGACGCAGGCGCGCGCCGAGCGCGATGCCGCCCTGGCCGCCGCCGATGATCACCACGTCGGGCTGCGTCTCGTACCCCAGCTCGCGCGGCCTCGGCGCTCGCGGCTCTCGAGCCACGTCCGCCGGCCCGGATCGGCGCCGTGCTCGGCGCCCTTCGGCCGGTTCGGGCCGCTCGGCTCCTCGTGGCCCTTCAGCTCGTCCAGCGTGGTGAGCAGCGTCCACGCCTTGCCGTCCCGCAGGCGCAGGTGACCGCTGCCGCGACCGACCTCGGTCTCGAACGCGATCCACGCGTCGGTGACGCCCGCCGGCCTCGGTCGGCGGCTCGGTGGCGTGCCAGCCGCGCGGCTTCGTGTGCGCGAGCGTGCGGTCGAGCATGTCCCTGACGCCCGCCGGCCCCTCGACGGTCTTGATGTTCCAGGTGAAGGCGACGAGGTCGCGCCAGAAGCTCCGGTCCCCGAACAGCTCGGAGACTGCGGCCGTATCACCGGCGGTCAGCGCCTCCTCGAAGCTCGCCAGCCACTGGTCGACCTCGGCGGATACGGACTGCACGCCGGTATCGGTCATGAGTTCCTCCTGGGCAATCGCGCGGGAGGGGCAATTGTTGCGGAGATGGGGCAGCGTGTCCTGTACCGTCGAGCGGATCCGAAATGTACCGCCCAAGCGGTACAGTCACTCGTCGTCGGCCGGCTCCAGCCGGGCGCGATCGGCCAGCGGCGACGCCCGTCGCAGCCACTCGTTGAACAGCGGGTCGACGATGTACCAGACGCCGTCGCGCACGTCGACGAGGCCGCGGCCGCGCAGGCGCTCGAGCGCCGGACGCACGCGCGAGTGGCTCGAGAAGCCGTACAGGCCGGCCTGCGGACGGCTCGAGACGTTGTCGCCGCCGCGGTCGGCGAGGAGCTGCAGCGCCCGCACCTCGTTCACCTCGCCGTCGTCGCCGTTCACCAGCACGTTCAGCACCGCCGCGAACTCCGAGCGCTCGATCGACTGCACCAGCCGGTCGTGCGCGTGGATGACCGCCTCGAGCGTCACCGGCTGCCCGGCCATCGTGCCCGTCCAGCACTCCCACGCCAGCTGCTGGGTGCTGCGCGGGTGGGAGCGCGTGGTGTTGAGCAGGTAGTCGAGCGCCTGATCCTCGATCGGCTTGCCGGTGGCCTCGAACTGGAAGTCGAGGTACTCCAGGAAGTCGGCGCGGCTGATCGACGGCAGCTGCATGTCCACCGCCTCGCCGAACAGCGGCTGGCGGGAGTCGGACAGCATCATCTTCAGGGCGTTGCGGATCGACCCCGTGAACAGCAGCGACACGTGGTTCGCGCCCGAGCTCATGAGGGCTGAGCGGATGATCGAGAGCGGGTCGCCCGGGCAGTGCCGGAGACGCTGGAACTCGTCGAAGATCACGACCAGGTTGTCCGACATCGCGCGCACCGCCAGCAGCTGCGCATGGAGCGTCTCGGCATCCTGCTCGGGGCGCACGGCGGTGCGCTTGACGCTGCCCTTGATGACGCGGATATCGAACCCGATCTCCTTCTCGAGCGCCTCGATCTGCCGCTGGCCGGCGCGGCGCAGGCGCTTCACGGGATGCGCGGTCATGGCGTCGTGCACGCACCCGATGAAGCCGGGGATGCTGACCACGCGCTGCAGGTTCACCTTCACGACGTCGAACGGCGGCGCGTCGTCGCCGTGGCGCTTCACGAGCTCCAGCGCGAGCTGGTTGGTGAAGGTCGTCTTGCCGGTGTCGCGCGGGCCGAACAGGGCGACGTTGGTCTGCGCCTTCAGCGTCAGCGCGACCTGGTTCGCGAATGCCTCCATGCCGATGATCTTGGCGGGGTCGTCGAGCGGCCGATCCCAGATGAACGGGTTGAGCGCGGTAGCCACGGATCCGGATTGTACCGCTTATCAGAACCATTGTGTACCGCTTTGCCGGTACATGACGGCGGCGGAGAGGCGGGCGTTCCGGGGCGACGCGGTAGGATGCTCCGGAGCGCCCCGGGCGAGTGCCGAACTCGCCTGCGATGCAGCGCTCATGGCGGCGCCGATCCGGATCGCCGCTCCTCGACCTTCCGGGAGACCTTCGGATGACCGCTTTCGACGACATCTTCAAGTCGCTGCGCACGGAGCGCGGCGTGAACCGCCAGAGCGTGGTCAGCGCGATCGAGTCTGCGCTGCTCGCCGCGTTCACGGCCGGTAGCGATGCTCCGAGCGCGGCCTACTCCCGCGCGGTCTTCGACTCGGAGACCGGCGAGATGCGCATCGAGCGCCTCCGCGACCTGCACGCCGGCGACCTGCCGCGGCCGGGCATCGACGTGGTCGATGGCCCGAACGGCAAGGAGATCGCGGTCGTCAACTTCGACGAGCTGCCCGAGGAGGAGCGCGAGGTCATCGAGCTCGACGCCGCCCGCTTCGGCCGCGTCGCCGCCAGCGCCGCCAAGGAGGCGCTGCGCCGCGAGATGCGCCACAGCGAGCAGTCTGTCGTCTACACCAAGTACGTGCACCGCGTCGGCGAGCTCGTCACCGGCACGGTGTCGGAGCGGATCGCCTCAGGGCTGCTCGTCACGCTCCCCGACGCCGAGGCGATCATCACGAACGCCGAGCTCATCCCCGGCCGCCCGCCGCGGCTCGGCGACGTCATCAGCGGCGTCATCGTGGCCGTCGAGGAGAACACCTCCACGGCGCAGATCAGCCTCTCGCAGTCCGACCCGCGCTTCGTGAAGGCCGTCTTCGCGGGCGAGGTGGCGGAGATCAAGGACGGGCGCATCGAGCTCGTCCGGATCGCCCGCACGCCCGGCGTCCGCACCAAGGTGGCGGTCGCCTCGGGCGACACGACGCGCGGCGCCTCGAGCCCGATCGGCATCATCGTCGGCGAGCGCGGCTCACGCATCCGCCTGATCCGCGACGCGCTCGGCGAGGAGCTCGACCTGCTCGAGTACGACAACGATCCGCTCAACCTCGTGATCGCGGCCCTCGCCCCGGCGAAGGTGCGCCGCGTCGAGAAGAGCGCGGCCGGCTACGTCGCCATCCTCGCCGCCGACGAGCGCGACGCGGTGGCGGGCGAAGACGGACAGGGCCTGAAGCTCGCCTCCGAGCTCGTCGGCGCTCCCATCGAGCTGCTGGTGGAGGACGCCTCGAACGTGCAGGCCCGGCCCGACGAGGACGACGGCGTCTGCTCGTTCATCCGCCCGAACGGCCGCCGCTGCGTGAACGCGGCCGTGCCCGGCACCACGCACTGCGACCTGCCGGGCCACAACGTGTCGCAGCCCGCGCTCGCCGGCTAGCGCGCCCTCGTCCGGCGGCGCGGGGTCGCCAGCAGCTGCGCGCAGGTCGTGTCGCCGAACCACTGCTCGTACTGCTCGCCGGTCCAGCCACGCTGGCCGTGGAGGAGCTGCCACGTGTCCGGGTGGTTGAGTGTCCACAGGATGTCGGTCGCGCGCGTGACGTCGAGGTCCGGCGCGAGCGCTCCCCTGTCGTGGAGCGACTCGACCACCTGGCGCTGAAGCGCGTAGAACTCGGTCTGGATGCGCTGCCAGAGCTCCGCGATGTCGGCGTCGGTGGCCGCGGCGGCGCGGATCACGCCGAGCAGGCCGCCGGCTCGCTCCTTCACGGCGCGGGAGTTGCGCGCGTTCAGCCGTAGCTGCCGCTCGGGGTCGGGCTCCTCGATCACGTCGAGGTGCCAGCGGCGCTCGCCAACGGGCCGGTTCTGGTCGTCGCCGCGCAGCAGCAGGTGCCAGAGCGCGCGCAGCACGCCGCTCTTCGTCTCGAAGGCCACGTAGACGGTCTTCAGCGCCACACCGGCCTCGGCGGCGATCGCGGCCATGGTGGTCGGCGCGTAGCCCTGCTCCTGGAACAGGCTCTGGGCGGCGGCGAGGATGTCTCGGCGCGTGGCGGAGGCCTGCTCGCGCCGGCGCGGCGAGTCGTAGCGCCGCGTGGGCTTGACAGGCTCACTCATTTGGGTATCGTATCGATTACTTCATTACACGTTAAGTGTAACGAATTGATGGAACGGGAGGTACGACCGTGGTCACCGAGACGACAATCGCCGACTCGCGCGCCCGCCTGCACGGGATGTGGTCGGCCGTGGCCGGTGCGTGGCGCGAGCACGCCGACTACATCGACGATCGCAGCGCCACGGTCACGCAGGAGCTGCTCCGCCTATCGGCGCCGCAGCCGGGGGAGCGGGTGCTCGAGCTGGCGTGCGGTCCCGGCGGCGTGGGCATCGCGGCCGCTCCGCTGGTGGGACCGGACGGCGAGGTCGTGCTGTCCGACGTGGCCCGCGAGATGACGGCGATCGCCGCGGCGCGGGCAGCGGCTGCCGGTGCCACCAACGTCCGCACCTGCGAGCTCGACCTCGAGCAGATCGCGCAGCCCGACGCCTCCTTCGACGTGGTGCTGTGCCGCGAGGGCCTGATGTTCGCGGCCGATCCCGGCCGCGCGGCGCGTGAGATCGGACGGGTGCTCCGGCCCGGCGGGCGCATGGTCGTGGCGGTCTGGGGACCGCGCGAGCGCAACCCGTGGCTCGGCCTCGTGCTCACGGCCCTCAGCGCGCAGCTCGGGCAGCCGGTGCCGCCGCCCGGCGTGCCCGGCCCCTTCTCGCTCGACGATCCCGGCCAGCTGTCCGGCGTGCTGACCGCCGCGGGGCTGACGGACGTCGTCGTCGGCGAGATCGGCGTCCCGCTGCGCGCGGCGTCGTTCGACGAGTGGCTGACCCGCACGTCCGCTCTCGCCGGCCCGCTGGCGAAGCGGCTCGAGTCGCTGCCCGAGGACGCGGTGCGCGCGCTTCGCGGGCGGCTGGAGGAGGCGGTGCGGCCGTACGAGACGGCAGGCGGGCTCGCGTTCGAAGGAGTCACGCTGATCGCCTCGGGGCGTCGGCCGGCGACGGCGTAGCCTGCACGGGTGGACGTCACCTTCACGCCGTCACATCGCGGCGGCAGCGGCAGCGCGCTCGTCTGCCTGCACGGCTTCACCGACACGTGGCGCACGTGGGAGCTCGTGCTGCCGGCACTGGAGCGGCGCCACGACGTGCTCGCGCCGACGCTGCCGGGACACGCGGGCGGCCCGCCGCTCACCGGCGAGGTGACCGGGACGCTCCTGGTCGAGGCAGTGGAGCACGCCATGGACGAGGCCGGTTTCGCCACCGCGCACGTCGTCGGCAACTCGCTCGGCGGCCACGTCGCCCTGCAGCTCGCCGCGCGCGGCCGGGCGGAGTCGGTCGTCGCGCTCGCGCCCGCGGGCGGCTGGGCCGACGGCGATCAGGCGTTTCAGGGCACGCTCGACTGCTTCCTGACGATGCAGGAGCAACTCGCCGCCGCCATCCCGCACGTCGACGCGATCGTCGCCACTCCGGGGGGCCGCCGCCGCGCGACCGAGTACATCGTCTCGAGCTGCGAGCACATCCCGCCCGAGCTGATCGCCCACCTGATGGCGGGCGCCGCGGGCTGCCGGGCGGTCGGACCGCTGGTCGAGTTCGCCCGTCGCAACGGCTGGCAGCTCGACGCCGCGCGCATCGACTGTCCCGTGCGGGTCGTGTGGGGCACCGCCGACCGGCTGCTCGCGTGGCCGTCGGCCGCCGCGCGGTACCGCGACCGCCTGCTGCCGCATGCCGACTGGGTCGTGCTCGACGGGATCGGCCACTGCCCGCAGCTCGACGTGCCGCTCGAGACCGCGCAGCTGATCACCGGCTTCACCGTGCGCTGACGCGGGGGCGCGGGGTACGCAGGGACGGGACGCCGTGGCCCGTATCCTGCAAACGTGGCCGGTGTCCGCGTTCGTTTCGCCCCATCCCCGACCGGCGCGCTCCATCTCGGCAGCGCGCTGACCGCCGTTGCGAACTTCCTGTTCGCGCGCCGCGCCGGCGGCGAGTTCGTGCTGCGCGTCGACGACACCGATCCGGAGCGATCCAACCGCCGCTACGAGCGCACCATCCGCCAGGACGCGGAGTGGCTCGGCCTGCGGTTCGACGAGGGCCCCGACGAGGGCGGCCCGTACGGCCCGTACCGGCAGTCGGAGCGCATGCCGATCTACCTCGAGCACGCCGACCGGCTGGTGGACGAGGGGCGCGCCTACCGCGATCAGGGCGCCGTCCACTTCCGCGCGCCGGCCGACGACATCGTGGTGCACGACGCGGCCCGCGGCGACGTGCGGGTCGCGGTCGGCGCCATCAAGGACTTCGTGATCGTGCGCTCGGACGGCACCGCCACCTACCAGCTGGCGACCGCCGTCGACGACGCGCTGATGGAGATCACGCACGTCATCCGCGGCGAGGACCACCTGACCAACACCGCGCGCCAGATCGCGCTGTTCGCCGCGCTCGCCCTGCGTCCGCCCCGCTTCGCCCACACGGCGCTGCTGGTGTCGGAGGCCGGCGCGAAGCTGTCGAAGCGCGAGGGCGCGCCGTCGATCGCCGAGCTGCGCGGCGAGGGCTACCCGCCCGAGGCGTTGCTCAACTACCTGGCCGAGCTGACATGCCCCGTGATCGCCGACGGCCCGGCGCTGCTCGGCCAGCTCGCCCAGCGGTTCGAGCTGAAGTCGATCTCGCGCGGCCAGAGCCGGTTCGACCGCGGCCGGCTCGACTGGCTCTCGCAGCAGCACCTGAAGCGCCTGAACGGCCTCGAGCTGGCGCGGCGCGTGGGGCAGGTGCTCGAGCTGCGCGGTGTCGTCTGGCACCCTGCGCAGATGACCGCGCTGGGCGAGGGACTGAAGGGCTGCCACACCCTCGTCGATGCCGCGGACGAGGCGGAGGCGGTGCTGGTGGCGCCGCGCATGCGGCCGCCGCTCGACGACGTGTCGGCCCGCGCGCTCGCGCTGTTCGCCGACCTGCGAGCAGGCTGGCCGGAGCCGTACCTGGCGCCCGACGACGCCGACGAACTGCTGGACGAGCTGAAGCGGGCGACCGCCGCCGAGGGCATCTCCGTCCGCGACACGCTGCACGGCATCCGCCTCGGATTGACGGGTCGCGAGAGCGGCGTCGCGCTCCGGTACGTGGTCGCGGCGATCGAGCGCGACGACGCGATCCGGGGACGGGCGGCATGACCATCAGGCTCCACGACAGCCTCACGAAGCGCGCCGAGCCGATCGCCGTGGACCGTCCGGTCGGCATCTACTCGTGCGGTCCGACGGTGTACGACCGCATCCATGTCGGCAACGCCCGGCCGTTCGTCGTCGCGATGGTGCTGAAGCGCCACCTCGATCGCCAGGGTATCGCCTCCAAGGTCGTTATCAACGTCACCGACGTGAACGACAAGATCTACGACAGGGCGCGCGAGCGGGGAGTCCCGAGCGCGGCGCTGGCCGGCGAGATGACGGCTGCCTACTTCGCCGACACCGGGCGGCTCGGGCTGGGCCGCCCGGACGTCGAGCCGCTGGTGACGGAGACGATGCCGGAGATCGTCGCGCTGATCGGCCGGCTGATCGAGAACGACCTCGCCTACGAGGCGACCGGCGACGTGTACTTCGCGGTCCGGAGCTTCCCCTCGTACGGCGAGCTGTCGGGGCAGAAGCCCGACGAGATGCTGGCCGAGGGGCGGGTCGAGGCCGGTGAGGGCAAGCGCTCGCCGCTCGACTTCGCGCTCTGGAAGGCGAACAAGCCCGACGAGGACACGTGGTGGGACTCGCCGTGGGGGAGGGGCCGGCCCGGCTGGCACATCGAGTGCTCGGCGATGGCGATGGCGCACCTCGGCGACCAGATCGACGTGCACGGCGGCGGCCTCGACCTGATCTTCCCGCACCACGAGAACGAGCGCGCGCAGTCCGAGGGCGCCACCGGCCACCGGTTCGCGGGCACCTGGCTGCACAACGGCATGCTCCGGTTCGGCAACGAGAAGATGTCGAAGTCGCTCGGCAACGTCGAGCGACTGACCGACGCGCTGGACGAGTGGGGCGCCGAGACGCTGCTGCTGCTGTTCGCGCGGGCCCACTACCGCAGCCCGGTCGACTACACCGACGACACGCTCGCCCAGGCCCGCGCGGCCGGCGAGGGTCTGCGCGAGGCGCTCCGCAAGCTGCGCTCGGCGACGGGCGACGGCTCGGGCGACCGCGACCTGACCGACGAGGCCGACCGGCGCGCGGCGGCCTTCGACGCGGCGCTCGACGACGACCTGGCGACGCCACAGGCCCTGGCGGAGCTGTTCGGGCTCGGCTCGTCCGCGACGCGGGCGATCGCGGCCGGCGCCGTCTCCGGCCGCGTCGGCGCCGCGGTCGCCGGCACGCTGCTCTCGCGGCTCGACGTGCTGGGGCTGGCCGGCCTCGGCGTCGACGACGAGGTGCCGGCCGAGATCGTGAGCCTGGCCGAGGAGCGCCTGGCGGCCCGCGCCGCCCGCGACTTCGCCCGCTCCGACGCGCTCCGCGACCAGATCGCGGCCGCGGGCTTCGTCGTCCGCGACGTCGAGGACGGCTTCGAGCTCCGTCCCGGCGCCGAGGTAGCGGTGGCCGAGGCCGTCTACGGCCGCAATCCCGGTGCGGGAGGCGCTGCGCGGGCGGCGAGGCGTCCGTGAGGTGCTGGCCACCGAGCGCGCCGCCGCCGGCGTGGAGTGGCTGGCCGGCGCGCCCGTCCGCATCGTCCGCGGCGACGAGGTGGCGGCGCTGGCCGGCTCCGAGGACCACCAGGGCTTCGCGGCGCAGGTCGACCCGTACCCGTACGCCGACGCGGAGGAGCTCGCGGCGCGGCGACCGCCCACTGATCGTCGCCCTGGACGAGATCAGCGACCCGCACAACCTCGGTGCGATCGCCCGGACGGCGCTCTGCGCCGCCGCTGACGGCCTGGTCGTGCCCCGGCATCGCAGCGCGATGGTCACCGCCGCCGTCTGCCGCGCGTCGGCAGGTGCCGTCGAGCACCTGGACATCGCAGTCGTGCCCAACCTGGCCGACTGGCTGATGCAGTCGCGGCGTCCCGGCCTGTGGAGCTTCGCGACCGACGCCGACGCCGGCGACCGGCACGTCGACGCCGACCTCGCCGACGGGGCGATCCTCGTGATCGGCTCGGAGGGACGCGGCGTGCGCCCGCGCGTGCGATCGGTCTGCGATGCCGCGATCCGGATCCCGATCCGGGGGCCCGTCGGATCGCTGAACGCGTCGGTGGCGGCGTCCGTGCTGCTGTTCGAGGCGCGCCGCCAGCGCGGCTTCTGACCGCGGCACGGGTGCGGGCGCCGGCAGGCGGGAACGGGGGCTAGCCGCAGGGAGCCTGGAGCCGCGCCGGGCGAGGCGGGGATGACCAATCCGAGGAGCTTCGCCGTGCACCCCCGCTTCATCCCCACCGTCGACCAGTTTCAGCCCTTCCGCCACTCCCCCGAGAGCGATCACCGGTCGAGTGGCGCCGCAGCGCACGCCGTCCTGGCCCGGATTGCAGGGTCGGACGGCCAGAACGGCCTCGGTCGCCCGCGCGCTCGCGGCAGATTGCGCCGGCCAGCCGATTCCGGCCCTGAAAAGGCCGGAATCTAACCCTCTTGTAGCTCTCTAGAGTTCTGACAAAAATATACGAACAAGTGTTCGTATACAGCAAGGACTTGCAAGTTTCCATCACATCTGCCAGCATCCGCCAGGCAAATCTCAGTCTCGACTACAGATTGAGATACATCGTTATGGAGGATCGAGCCTTGCATCAAGCGCATGCCCACGTCGCGCGCCGTCCACAGCGCGAATCGGACGACCTGGCGCTCGTCCTGCGGGCCCGAAACGGCGACGGCAGGTCGCTGGATGCGCTGATCCGGCGCTACAACGGCTTCGTCCGCCTCAAGGCATCGAGCTATTTCCTGGCCGGCGGCGACGGTGAGGACCTCCAGCAGGAGGGCCTGATCGGTCTCTACAAGGCGATCCGCGACTACCGCGTCGACAAGGACACGAGCTTCCGGTCGTTCGCGGAGCTGTGCATCACGCGCCAGATCATCACGGCCATCAAGGGCGCGACCCGGTACAAGCACGGTCCCTGAACGGCTACATCTCGTTCTCCCACACGCCCGCCGGGCAGGACGCCGACTCCGGCGACTGCACGATCGGCGACACCCTGGCCGCATCGAACGTGCACGACCCCGCGAACCGCGTGATCTCCTCCGAGGGCCTCGAGGCCCTGGTCGGCGTGCTCGGCGCGAGCCTCTCGAAGCTCGAGGCCCAGGTCCTGGCGCTGTTCATGGAGGGCGAGTCGTACGAGATCATCGGCGAGCGCCTCAGCTGCGACGCCAAGGCCGTCGACAACGCCCTGCAGCGCGTGAAGCGCAAGGTCGGCACGCATCTCGACGCGCGCGAGTAGCCCCGGACCGCTTCCCCTACCCTGAGGCGGAGTGTTCTACGAGCCGCATGACGCTAGAGCCTTCGCGCGCCTGATCGCCGACGCGCAGCGTGCGTTCGCGCTGGCGGAGCGCGAGGCGCTGGAGCCGTTCGGCATCACGCCGCCCGTGTTCGGCCTGCTCGACGTGATCGCGCGGAACGCCGGTATCTCGCCCGCGGGGGCCGCAGAGGAGCTCGGTGTCACGCGTCCGACGGTGACGGGATGGCTGAACGGCCTGCGGGAGCTGGGGCTGGTGACGCGCGGCGAGTCGGACCGCGACGGCCGCAAGGCGCGGCTGACGCTGACGGACGACGGACGCACCGTTCACCAGGCGGCGGTCGATGTGATTCGGCGTAAACACACGCGTTTGCTGGCCTCGGCGATCGATCCGTCCCAGCAGGCCGACCTGATGGACGCCCTCTACCGCGTGTCCGCGGCCGGCAAGAGCGCGCGCGCCGGGTCGTAGGCCAGCAGCTCGGATCCGTGGCGCCGCAGGAAGGCGCGATGGGACGCGGTGGCCGGGTCGTTCGCCTCGACCACCAGCCAGAAGCGACGGGAGTGGTCGCGGTGCACGAGGTGGGCGAGCTCGTGGATCACCACGTGGCGCAGCACCGGCTCGGGTGCCAGCCCGAGGCGCCAGTTGAACGAGAGGTCTCCCGACGCGCTGCAGGAGCCCCAGCGCGTCCGTGCCTCGCGGATGCTGACCCGGCCGGGGACGACGCCCATCCGCTCGGCCAGCTCGGGCAGGCAGCCGTCGACCAGATGGCGACATCTGGCTCTGTACCACCGATCGAGGGCTCTCTGCGCGGCAGGATCATCGGGGGCGCGGAGCACGATCAGCCCGTCCGCGGCCGCCACCCGCGGTGACCCGACGTCCCGGACGACGCGCAGCGGCGTGCCGCTGCTCCACGCCACCCCGGCGGCGTCGAGCCCGAGCGACGGCACGCGCGCCAGTCGCGCGGTCGTCCGGTCGATCCACGGCCGCGACTCCTCCACGGCCCGGGCGATGGCCCGCTCGCTCGCCCGCGTGGGGGCGACCAGGACGACGCGCCCGTCGTGTGCGACCGTGACGCGGATCCGGCGGGCTCGCGCGGATCTGCGGATCATGATCTCGGGGCCGGGCATGGCGCGACCATAGCCGCAGGCGCGGTCGGCGCGGTCGATACTATGGCTGCGGAGCATCGTGTCCGGCCGGGTTAGCTCAGTTGGTAGAGCACTTCTCTTGTAAAGAAGATGTCGTCGGTTCGAATCCGACACCCGGCTCTCATGTCCGTGAAGCGAATCGTCCCCGATCTGCACGCCGCCGACCCCGGCGCCACTCGCGCGTTCTACGTGGACGTCCTCGGCCTCGAGGTGGCGATGGACCTCGGCTGGATCATCACCTTCGTCGCGCCCGGCAACACACGTGCACAGATCAGTGTGATGTCAAATGACGCCTCGTCGCCGGTGCAACCAGACGTCTCGATCGAGGTCGGTGATGTCGATGTCATCCATGCGACCGCCATGCGCCTCGGCCACGAGATCGTGTACCCGTTGACAGACGAGCCGTGGGGTGTGAGGCGGTTCTTCGTCCGCGAGCCGGGTGGCAAGGTGCTGAATGTGCTTTCCCACGTCGGTCCTGTGGCGTAATACTTGAACCTGCGCGCACGCACTGCGATAGTGCCGGGACTGCCATGACCGCGGTCTTCCTCAGCCACCGTCGGCCCGACGGCAGCGCTCACACTCGCCGCCTGGCCCAGGAGCTGGGGGTGCCCGGCGGCGGGATCGAGGTCGTGCCCGGGCTCGAGTCGCTCGCCCCCGGCACCGACATCGTCGACGCGATCGAGGGCATCGTCGACCGCGCGGACGTGGTGCTGGCCGTGATCGGCCCCGAGTGGCTGGCCGACACCGACCAGCATGGCCGGCGGCGCATCGATCTCGCCACCGACACCGTCCGGATCGAGCTCGCGACGGCGCTGCGCCGGCCCGGGCCGGTGATCCCGGTGCTGGTCGGTGGAGCGATCATGCCGCAGCCGGATGAGCTGCCCGTCGACGTCTCGGCACTGGCGCGCCGGGCACCGTTCGAGCTGCGCGACGCCTCCTGGGCGGCCGATGTCGAGCGGCTGCGTGCCACCCTGCGTCCGCTGGGGCCCCCGGTCGACGATGCGGACGGCTCGCGGAACCGGGTGATGATGGCCGTGATCGCCGTGCTGGTGCTGCTCGTGGCGGGACTCGCCGTGGCCGCCTTCCTGGCCACCGGCGACGAAGACGAGCCGGATTCGACCAGTGTCGCGACGACGACCAGTCGGTGCGGCCACGTCGGAGGCCGAGGAGACCGCCACGGAGGCGGCGACCAGCACCGCCGAGCCGACCACCACGGAGCAGGCGACGACCGAGGCGCCGCCGACCACCACGGCCACCACGGGGCCCGACCTGGGCGCCGTCCTGTTCCAGGACTCCCTGACGCCGCCATCCGACGCCTTCCCGTCCGGGCCGGGGGATGAGGGCTGCACCGCCACGGCCGGCCAGGGCGGATACCAGATCGCCGTCGCGGCCGAGACCGTCTGCAGCGCGACCGGGTTCCTCGACGCCGACGAGCTGCCCGACTCGGCGCTCTCGGTGACGGCTGCGCTGCCGGCCGGCGCGCCGGCTCCGGCCGAGGGTGATGACGTCGGCATCGCGCTCTCGTGCGCCGCGACCGACAGCTCCGACTACCTGGCGACGATCGCACCGGACGGTGCGTTCGAGCTGCTGCGCCGCACCGACGTCACGGGCGCGCCACGGGGCACCCGGCTCGCATCGGGCACGGCCGACGGTGTCAGTCTCGCCGACGGCGCGGTGTCCCTGCGCATCACGTGCACGACGAGTGATGCCGGCGTGAGAGTGCAGGTGACGGCCGACGATGAGAGCATCATCAGTGCGATCGATCCGGACCCGCTGCCGCCGGGATCGCCGACATTCGGTGTGGCACGCACGGGGGAGGGCGAGTTCGCCCTGCTGTTCACCGACCTCGTCGTGAACGGCCCGCCCAGCTGAGCAGTGATGTAACTGCGACGTTCGGTAGTGTGACGTAGCGTCGACGGCATCTTGCTGCGTCCGGACGGCAGATCGCGCCCGTCGCGGACCGGTCGGCGTATCGTGTGCCCGTGCGGATCCTGGTCGTCACGCAAATGTGGCCCTCGCCGGAGCGGCCCGAGCTCGGCGCCTTCGTCGAGCGCCAGGTGCAGGCGCTGGAGCGGCTGGGCGCCGACGTCGACGTCGCGACGATCCCGCCCGGCCCCGGCGGCTTTCGCGCGCCCCTGAAGTGGGCCCGGCTGTTCGCCGCCGCCAGGGAGGCCGCCCGCGCGAACCGGCCGGACGTGATCGTCGGCCACTTCCTGTTCCCCGGTGGCGAGGCCGCCCGCCGCGCCGCGCGCGTCGCGAAGGTGCCGTACGCCGTCGTCGCGCACGGGCAGGACGTCGTGAACGCGGAGGTGGCGCCGTTGCTGCGCCGCCGCACGCAGCGCGTGCTCGACGACTCCGGCCTCGTCGTCGCGGTGTCGCAGTCCCTGGCCGACCGGCTGACGGCGGTCTGCCCCGTCGCGGCCGACGTGCTGGTCGCGCACATGGGCGTCGACCGCACGACATTCCGGCCGGGCGACCGCGACATCGCGACCAATGCCCTCGGGCCCGAGCCGCGCCGGCCGCTGGTCGTGCAGGTCGGCGTCAAGAACGGCGCCATCCTGGCGGAGGCCGTGGCGGGCATCGGCGGCGAGCTGTGGCTGGCGGGCCGCGGTGACGACGTGGAGGGCGCCCGCATGCTGGGCCTGGTGCCGCCCCGAGACGTGCCGCGCGTGCTCCGGGCGGCCGATGTCGGCGCCTTCGTGCCGGAGCGGGAGGGCTACGGGCTCGGCGCGCTGGAGGCGGTGGCGTGCGGGCTCCCGGTGGTGGCCTCCCGCACGATCCCGGTCGCGGCCGACCTGCCGGCGGAGTGCTCGGTGCTGGTCGACCCGCTCGACCCGGCCGCGATCGGTGCCGCACTCGAGACCGCGCGAGGCATGCCGCGCGACCATCCGGCGGGCCAGGCAGCGGCCGATGCGGGCAGCGTCGACGCGATGGCCGCGCGTCTCCTGCACGCACTCGATCGGCTACGGTAGCCCGGTGGCGAAGCGGCAGGCGAAACGGCGCGATCCGCGGCGCACCGCGGCGCCGGCCAGAGCAGCGTCCCGCAAGGCTCCGGCCGCGGTTGCAGCGCCTCCGTCCCGGGAGGTCGCGCGGCTGCCGCACCACCTGACCCGCGACCAGTCGATCGCGGTGGCCGTGATCGCGCTCGCCGGCCTGGCGGCGTTCGCTGGTTTCTTCGACAGCTTCGACTTCTACAACGCCAACCCGCTGGTGGCCATCGCGCTCACCTTCGTGCTGCTGGGCGCGGTGTTCTCGATCGAGCGCCGCGCCATCGCCGCCACCACGCGCGCCAGCGTCCGGTTCGCCGGTGCCGGGTTCGTGGTGCCGGTCTTCTGGTGGATCGTGCCGTTCGCCGCGATGACACCGATCGCCGCGATGAGCGGGTACACGACGTACCGGCTCGGCGTCGGCAGCGTGTTCGGGCCGGCGTTCGTCGGCGCCATCCTGACGGGGTCGATCTTCAGCCCGGCCGCCGGAATGCTGGCGTGCACCGCGAGCGTTTTCGGTGGCATGGCGGCGTTGCTCATCACGCGAACCGGACGCTGATCGTGGGCGGCCCGCGGCTGACCAGTATGGCGGTGGGGGGCGGCTGCGCCTGCAAGCTGCCCGCGGCCGACCTCGCCGTGGTCCTGCAGGGGTTGCCGGCCGTCACCGATCCGCGCGTGCTGGCGGGCACGACGGGCTTCGACGACGCGGCCGTGGTGAGCATCACGGGCGACATCGCGCTCGTCCAGACCGTCGACTTCTTCACGCCGCTCGTCGACGACCCGTTCGACTTCGGCCGCATCGCCGCCACGAACGCCATCTCCGACGTCTACGCCATGGGCGGCGAGCCGCTCTGCGCGCTCGCGATCGCCGGCTTCCCGCGCGACCTCGACCCGGGCACGGTGCGGGCGGTGTTCGCCGGTGGGGCGGCTGCGGCGAGCGAGGCGGGCATCGCGATCGTCGGCGGCCACACCATCGTCGACCCCGAGCCCAAGTACGGGCTCGTCGTCAGCGGCACCGTGCGTCCCGACGCGATCTGGCGCAACGCCGGTGGCCGGGCGGGCGACCTGCTCGTGCTGACAAAGGCGCTCGGCACCGGCGTCGTCGCGAACGCGCTGCGCGCCGACGCGGTGGCGCCGGACGTGCTCGCTGCGGCCGTCACCTCGATGACGACCCTCAACCGCGCCGGCGCTCGAGCGATTCGCGCCGCCGGCGAGCCGCACGCCGTCACCGACATCACGGGGTTCGGCCTGGTCGGCCACCTGCACGAGCTGGCCGAGGCCTCGGGCCTTGCCGCACGGCTGCACCTGCGCGACCTGCCGATCCTGCCGGGCGTGCTCGACCTGGCCCGCGCCGGTCACGTGCCGGGCGGATCCCGCCGCAACCGCGAGGCGGCAGACGCGTATGCGACCTTCGCCGAGGGACACGACGCGCTGCTCGCCGCGCTCGCCTGCGACGCCCAGACGTCGGGCGGGCTGCTGGCCGCCGTGGCGCCCGGCGCGGTGCCTGCGGGGGCCACGATCGTCGGCCGCCTGGAGGAGGGACGAGCCGGCCACGTGCTGGTAGACTGAGCCACGTGACGATCGTCCTCGTCGGCCTCCACGTGCTGCTCTCCTTCGGTGTCATCGTGCTCGTCCTGATGCACGACGGCAAGGATGCAGGCCTCTCCGGCGCCTTCGGCGTGGCCGGTGGATCGGCCGGTACCCAGGTGATGCAGCGCAATCTGACGCGCCTCACGATCGTCATCGCGGTGCTGTTCGTGCTGAACTCGATCCTGCTCGGGTTCTCGGACGACCTGTAGGGTTGGCCGGCTTACAGCGCTGGTCGGCCGGGGCAACGTGAGCGTTTCGCGCTGTTCACATAGGCTTCATACATCGGCGATAACGTGGGGTCACGTCGAGAACGGCGCCGCGTTCAAAGGCTTCTCCTGCGGATCGTCAATCGCAGTCTTGATGGAGCCTCTGGGGGCAACGCGGCGCCGTCTCGTCGGCGCTCTCGAGGCGCTCAGGCGACGCGAGCCGGCTGCTGCGGCAGGCCCGGCGTGGCGATGACCGCGGCGCCGACGGCGCCGAGGCGGGCGGCCAGCGCCGGATGGCAGGTCGTGAAGATCGCCTGCCGGCCCTGCAGCGCCGCCAGCAAGGGCAGCAGGCCGTCGACGCGGTCGTCGTCCCAGTTCACCAGCGCCTCGTCGAGGAACAGCGGCAGCAGCCGGTGGGGATCGACCTCGTCGACAAGCGCGAGGCGCAACGCGACGTAGATCTGCTCGAGCGTGCCGCGCGACAGCGGCGCGCCGACGGGAACCGGACGGCCGTGGCGGAGCACCTCCAGGCGAGGCGGCTCGTTGCCGTTCTGCTCGCCGATCAGCAGCCGGTCGTAGCGCCCGCCGGTGATGGCCGCCAGGTACGCGCTCGCGGCCGTGAGGAAGCCCGGCCCGTGCTGCTCGCGGAACCGCCGCTCGGCATGCAGCAGGATCGACGACGTGAGCGCCAGGCGATCGCGCCGGCGCTCGACGGCGCGCAACTGCTCCTCGTACACCGCTGCCTCGCCGGCGGCGTCGGCGACGCCGGGCAGCGCCACCAGCGCCTGCCGCTCGGCCACGAGGGCCCCGCGCCGGTGCTGCAGCTCCTCGAGCGCGGTCGTGACCCGCCCACGCTCCGCCTCGAGCCGCGCGAGTGCGTCGTCGTCCAGCACCAGCGGCGCGCCGCGGCGTTCCAGGTCCTCGGCCTCGGCGGCGATGGCGGCGAGATCGCCGAAGGCCGCATTGGCGCTGCGCAGGCGCTCGTCGGCGGCCGACCGCAGGCGCCGCGCGTTGAGCACGGCCGCGACGGCGGCGTCGAGGCCCGCGCCGGGCGCGACTGCCTGGAGCTTGACCAGCAGCGCGTCGCGGCGGCCGGCGGCGGCCACGGCGGCACCCGCCAGCCGGTCGGCGTCGGCGGTCGCCTCGCCCAGCTGCGCCGCCGCCTTGCGGCCCTCGGCGACGCGGATCAGCGCGTCGTCGACCGCTGCCAGCGCGTGTCCGGCGGACGACAGGCCGAGCGGGCCGAGCGCCTCGGCGAGCCGCGTCGTGCGGGTCGCGACCACCGTACGCAGGCGCTGCACGTCTGCCGCCGCGGCGTCGGCCTCGGCGACCGCGGCGCGGAGGTGGTCGATGTCGCCGGCCAGGGCCGCATCGGGCCGCGCCAGCCGCGAGGGCGCGACGGCCAGCGCGCCGACGGCGTCGGCGACGGCCGGCCCGCGGCGCGGCGCCGCAGACCGCGCGAGGAGCGCCGCGACGCCCACGAGGGCGACGGCGGCGAGCGCCGGGATGGTGCGTCCGGCGGTGCCGGCGACGGCGAGCAGAGCGCACGCCAGGGCAGCAGCGACAGCGACGGAGAACGGCGCCCGCCGGGGCGGCACCGCGGCGGCTGCGACCGCGGCGCGGAGGTCGGCCGGACGCACCGCCGCGAGCGCCTCGCGATCGCCGGCCTGGAGCGGGCGTCCGAGCACGGCCTCGGCCCGGCGGCCGGCGTCGTCGTCTCGCGCGCGAGCCGCGGCCTCGGCCGCACCGATAGCGGCCCGCAGGTCGGCCGCGCCGGCCTCCTCGGCCGCCAGCTCGCGCAGCTCGGTGGCGCGGGCCGCGAGCTTGCTCGCGGCTGCCGGCACGTCGGCCAGCGCCTGCAGCTGGTCGGCCTGGCGGCGGGCGGCGGTTGCCGCGCGCTCGGCGTCGGCGGCCTCGGCGCGGCGCCGGTCGACCGCGTCGGCCGGGTCGCCGGGGAAATCGTCGTCGCGCACCAGGATGGCGGCCGCGTCGGCCCGCAGCCGCTCGACGTCGCGCCACGCGGCCAGCGCGGGGGCGAGATCGGTGTGACGGCGCAGGCGGGCGACGATCTCGGTGCCGGTGCGGCGCAGCTCGTCCTCGCGACCGCGCTCGGCGGCCAGGTCGGCATCGATGTCGTCGAGCCGCCGGCGGGCCGCCGCGGCGTCGCGCTCGAGCGCGCGGAGGTGCGCGATGCGGTCGCGCAGGCGCCGTGCCTCGGGCTGGCCGCGGCGATCGGGGCGCCAGAGGGCGGCCGCCTGCTCGTCCAGGCCGCGCCGGACGTCGGCGGCCGAGCGCAGGAAGGCGAGCGCCGACCCGGCCAGCAGCCGGTCCTCGACCGACTGCCACGTGGACGCGTCGACGCGCAGGAGCTCGTCGAGCCCGAGCGAGTGCAGGTCGAGGTAGACGCGGCGCGAGATGCCGTTCAGCGCCGGCAGGGCCCGGTTGGCGAGCTCGTCGTGCGTGGTCGCGCGGTAGACCCGCCCGCGCGGCGACGAGCGCAGCTCGCGCTCGATCGAGAGCCGCTCGCCCGCCTCGTCGACCAGCTGCAGCGCACCGCCGAAGCGGCCTTCCTCCGGCGCGTAGACGTTCAACTCGCGCTGGGCCGGGGCGAACCCGAAGTAGGCGGTCGCGATGAACTCGCGGAGCGTCGACTTGCCCGACTCGTTGGGGCCGCAGACCACGATCAGCTCGTGCCCGGCGAGCATCTCGACCTGCCAGCCGGCGAGGCCGCCGAAGCCGTCGATGCGCCAGCCGTCGACCCTCATCGGCCCTGCTCCTCGAGCATCGCGGCGACGATCTCGACATCGAGCCCGTCGAGCAGCGCGCGCAGGTAGGCGGCGCGCGCGGCGGGGTCGGTGGGCGCGCCGGCCAGGGCGGCGGGCGCGATCTCGGCCAGCATGCCCTCGTCGAAGCGGCCCTGCCGGATCAGCTCGAGCGCGGTGCCGAGCACGTGCGGCTGGCCCTCGTGCTCGCTCACGTCGACCGGCGGCGTGACGCCCTCGTCGCGCACCTCCACGTCGAGGATCTGCAGGCGCTCGCGCAGCGCCAGCGCCAGGTCGTCGGCCGCCTCGGCGCCGCGCAGCTCGGCGTAGAAGGGCGTGCGGCCCTGCAGGCGCACGCGGAGGACCCAGTCCTGCCCCGGCAGCACGCCGTGCTGCCGGGAGAGGTCGTCGAACCGGCGCTCGCAGTGCTCGACGAGGCCGCGGGTGTCGTCGACCTCGGCGAGGTCGTCGAGCACCAGCTCCTGCCAGCGCACCGGCGCCAGCGGCCGGAACTCGACCTGCGGCCCGTCGGGCCCGAACTCCACGTCCAGCGCGCCCTTGGCACCCGTCTCGCCGAAGTGCCGGCCCTGCAGGCAGCCGGCGTACCACGCCACGGGCTCGGCCGAGACGCCGATCGCCGTGTGCACGTGGCCGAGCGCCCAGTAGTCGATGCCGCGGCCGGCCAGGTCGGCCGTCGTGCACGGCGCGTACCGGTCGTGCTCGCCCTCGTAGCCGTGCACCTGGCAGTGGACGAGGCCGACCACCGGCACGTCGGCCGTGACGGGCGGGAAGGTGGCGACGAGGTTGTCGCGCTCGCGCGGCGACTCGTGGCCGGCGGCGACGACGATGCCGGTGAGCTCGCCGTCGGCGTCGCGCAGCTCGATCGACCGTGGCCGGCGGTCGCGGATCAGGTGGAAGCGCGCCGTGGGCCAGCCGATGCGGTCGAGCGGCCCGGTGCCGCCGCCGGGATCGTGGTTGCCGGTGACGGCGATGACGGTGACGCCGGCGGCGGTGGCCTCGCCCAGCACCTCGGGCAGCCACAGCTCGGTCGGGATGCGCAGCAGGTCGCGGTCGAACAGGTCGCCGGCCAGCAGCAGGGCGTCGGCCTTGCGGTCGACGGCGAGGCCCACGAGGCGCTCCACGGCCGTCCGCGCCGACTGCTCGACGCGCTCGCGCACCTCGCGCGCGAGGGACCTCGACGGGGCGTCGAGATGGCAGTCGGCTGCGTGGATGACGCGGAGTGGACGCATCGGACCGATCAGCGTACAGAGGAGGGTCCCCGGTACCCGTGTCGTGTACGATCGCCGCCAGGTGGCACCTGGAGGTCTCGGCGAGTGAGGGTTGGAGTTCTACGCGAGGTGCGCGCGCACGAGCGCCGGGTCGCGCTCGTGCCCGACGTCGTCGCCGCCCTGGTCGCGGATGGCCACGAGCTCCTGGTCGAGACCGGGGCCGGCGCCAGCGCCCATCACGCCGATGCCGAGTACACCGAGGCGGGGGCCCAGGTGGTGCCCGACGCGGCCGCGGTGTTCGCCGCCGCGGAGTGCCTTGCGAAGGTGGCGGCGCCGACCGCCGAGGAGGCCGCGCGCCTGCGGCCCGGCCAGGTCGTGATCGCCTTCCTGAACCCGCTCGGCGACCCGGCCGGCATGACGGCGCTGGCGGGCACCGGCGCGGCCGCGATCGCGATCGAGCTGGTGCCGCGCATCACGCGCGCGCAGTCCATGGACGCGCTGTCGTCGCAGGCCACCGCGGCCGGCTACCGGGCAGTGCTCTACGCCGCCTCCACGCTGCCGCGCTTCTTCCCGCTGCTGATGACCGCCGCCGGCACCGTCAAGCCCGCGCGGGTGCTGGTGCTGGGCGCCGGCGTCGCGGGCCTCCAGGCCATCGCCACGTCGCGTCGGCTCGGCGCCGTCGTGACGGGCTTCGACGTGCGGCCGGCCGTGAAGGAGCAGGTGGAGTCGCTCGGCGCGCGGTTCCTCGAGCTCGATCTGGGCGCCGCCGACACCGAGACCGCCGGCGGCTACGCGAAGGAGCTCGACGAGGACGCGCACCGCCGCGAGCAGGAGCTCGTCGCCGGTGCCGTCGCCGACTCGGACGTGGTCATCACGACGGCGCTGATCCCGGGCCGCGCCGCGCCGGTGCTGATCACGGAGGAGGCCGTCGCGCAGATGCGGACCGGCTCGGTGATCGTCGATCTGGCGGCCGAGGCGGGCGGCAACTGCGTGCTGACCGAGCCGGGCCACATCATCGAGCGCCACGGGGTCACCATCATCGGCACGCTCAACCTGCCGTCGACGATGGCCCAGCACGCGAGCCAGCTGTACTCGAAGAACGTCCAGTCGCTCGTGAAGCTGCTCGCGCCCGAGGGCGAGCTGATCGTCGACCTGGACGACGAGATCGTGCGCGACTCGCTCGTGACGTACGAGGGCGTGGTCGTCAACGCCCGCGTCGCTGCACTGACGGAGGGGAGTCAATGACGGTCGACCTCATCACCCAGCTGACAGTGTTCGCGCTGGCGGCGTTCGTCGGCTTCGAGGTGATCTCGAAGGTGCCGACGATGCTGCACACGCCGCTGATGAGTGGCACGAACGCCATCCACGGCATCGTCATCGTCGGCGCGATCATCGTCGTCGGCCAGGATCTCGGCGGCACGCTCGCGACCGTGTTCGGCTTCATCGCCGTCGTGTTCGGCACCGTCAACGTGGTCGGTGGCTTCCTCGTCACCGACCGGATGCTCCAGATGTTCCGGCGCAGGCCGGCCGAGAGGGAGGCGAAATGACGTCCTGGGACGACACGACACCGTCGGCGTGGGATGAGACGCCGGCCGCCGCCGAGCCGCGCTACGCGGGCTTCTGGATCCGCGTCCTCGCGACCATCCTCGACAGCCTCATCGTGGGCCTGCCGCTGAGCATCATCTTCCTCGTCGCCGGCGACGAGGGCAGCGCATCCAGCCAGGGTCTGCAGGCGCTGATCCTCGCCCTCTACACGATCATCCTGTGGGTGCAGTGGGGCCGCACGATCGGCGGGCGCATCCTCGGCCTGCGGCTCGTCCGCGTCGACGGGGAGCCGGTCACCTACGGCACCGCGGTGGTGCGCTACCTGATGCTGATCGTCTCGTACATCGCCCTCCTGCTCGGCGTCATCTGGGTCGGGTTCGACAAGCGCAAGCAGGGCTGGATGGACAAGGCCGCCGGAACGTACGTGATCCGCGACTGATGACGCGCGACGAAGCCATCCGCCTCGCCTACCTGGCGGCGGCGGTCCTGTTCATCCTCGGTCTGAAGTTCCTGTCCACCCCGCGCACGGCGCGGCGCGGCAACGTGGTGGCCGCCGTCGGCATGCTGGTCGCCATCGTCGCGACGCTGTGCGACGCGAGCGTGGTGTCGTACACGTGGATCGTCATCGGCATCGCCGTCGGCACGGCGATCGGCGCGGTCGCGGCGCAGCGGGTCAAGATGACCGCGATGCCGCAGATGGTGGCGCTGTTCAACGGCGTCGGCGGCGGCGCTGCGGCGCTCATCGCCGCCTCCGAGTACCACGTCGCGGCCGACGCCGGCGTCGACTCGCTGGACGCCAAGATCGCCGTCTCGATCATGTTCTCGGCCGTCGTCGGGTCGCTCTCCTTCTCCGGCTCGCTGGTCGCGTTCGGCAAGCTGCAGGAGCTGCTGCCGGGCCGTCCCATCACGTGGCCGGGACAGAAGTTCATCAACGCCGCGGCGCTGCTGGCGGTACTGGTGCTGGCCGTGCTGTCGGCCACGTCGATCGACCAGTCGCTGTTCTTCCCGATGTGCGTGATCGCCCTGCTGATCGGCGTGGCGGCGGTGCTGCCCATCGGCGGCGCCGACATGCCGGTCGTCATCTCGCTGCTGAACTCGTTCACCGGCCTCGCGGCCGCGGCCACCGGCTTCGTGCTCGGCAACGACGCGCTGATCATCGCCGGCACGCTGGTCGGCGCCTCCGGCACGCTGCTGACGCAGCTGATGTCGAAGGCCATGAACCGCTCGATCTCCAACGTCCTGTTCGGCGCGTTCGGCGGCGGCCCGGCCGCCTCGTCCGGCGCCGCCGTGGACGGCGACCGGCCGGTGCGCGACACCGAGGCGTCCGACATCGGCGTGCTGCTCGCCTACGCGCGGCGCGTCGTCATCGTGCCCGGCTACGGCCTGGCCGTGGCCCAGGCGCAGCACGCCGTCCGCGAGCTGGCCGACCTGCTCGAGAAGCGCGGTATCGACGTCAAGTACGCCATCCACCCCGTCGCCGGCCGCATGCCCGGGCACATGAACGTGCTGCTGGCCGAGGCCGACGTGCCGTACGACGCGCTGTGGGAGATGGAGCAGATCAACCCGGAGTTCGCCGAGACCGACGTCGTGATCGTGATCGGCGCGAACGACGTCGTGAACCCCGCCGCGCGCGACGATCCCGGCTCGCCGCTGTACGGCATGCCGATCCTCGAGGTCGACAGGGCAGAGCACGTGGTCGTGCTGAAGCGCTCGATGGCGACGGGCTTCGCGGGCATCGACAACGAATTGTTCTACAACCCCAAGACGATGATGCTGTTCGGCGACGCCAAGGGCTCCGTGAACAAGCTCGTCTCGGCGGTCGCAAACCTCTAGCCCCCTGGGCGCCGCCACACTCGTCTACAACGTGAGGAGTGGATCCGCTTCGCTCTCTCGTCGACGCGGTGCTCGATGGCGCGCTCGTCATCGATGACGCCGGCGTCGTCGTGCACGCGAACGCGGCCGCGCGGCGCCTGGTGCGCGACGGCGAGCTGACCGGGCGCAGCATCGGCGACCTGCTGACCGAGACCGAGCTGCCGCCAGGGCGCAGCGCCGCCGACCTGGTGCGGCCGCAGGGCGGGCACGTCGCCGTGCGCCTCGAGGTGGTGCGGTTCGGCGACCATCGCGCGATCGTGATCCACGACGGCACGCCGGAGCGCCTGCTGGACGTCGAGCGGCTGCCGGCCGAGGCCGTGCACCAGGCCGTGTTCGGCATCGCCGAGGCGCTCGACGCCTACCTGTTCAGCGGCGAGCTGACGCCCGACGGGTACTTCGTCGGCACCTTCACCGGGCCGGGCGCGGAGAAGCTCCTCGGCGCCGGCGAGACGCTCGTGCGGCCCGACACCGTGTGGGACGGCCGCGTCCATCCCGACGACTACGACGCGTGGGGCGACGCGTATCAGCGGGCCGCCTCGAACGTGGGCGAGCCGTTCGAGGTCGAGTACCGCCTGCATGGCCTGGACGGCGTGACGCGCTGGATCCGCGAGCGCGGCGTCGCCCGCACGCTCACCGACGGCCGCGTGATCATGGACGGCGTGGCGCTCGACGTGACGCGCGAGCACGCGTCGGTCGAGCAGTTCCAGCGCCTCTTCGAGCTGTCGAACGACCTCATCCTGGCCTACGACCGCCGGCTCGTGATCCGGCTCATCAACCCCGCGGTGCGCACGCTGCTCGGCTACGAGCCCGAGGAGGTGGTCGGCCGCGAGTGGTCGCTGCTGGTGCACCCCGCCGACGCCGGCGCCGACTACGAGCAGGGCGCCGCCGACTTCGCGCAGGAGGCCGCGAAGCCCGTCACCGTCCGGTGCGTCACGAAGGACGGCCGCACCCGCTGGTTCTCGTGGACCGGCGCGTACGACCCGGAGGACGACCTGATGCTCTACGTCGGCCGTGACGTGACCGGCGACGTGGAGCACCGCACCGAGATGGAGCGGCAGTCGCGCACCGACTCGCTGACCGGCCTCGCCAACCGCCGGCACCTGGTGGACGCGCTGCACGCCGAGCTCGGCCGCGCGATGCGCGAGGGGCGCGCGCCCGGCGTCGTGCTGCTCGACCTCGACCGCTTCAAGACCGTCAACGACACGCACGGCCACCCGGCCGGCGACGCCGTGCTGATCGACGTCGGCCGCCGGCTGCGCCGGTCGATCCGGTCGTACGACACGGTCGGCCGCTGGGGCGGCGAGGAGTTCTGCGTGATCCTGCCGGGCCTCGAGTCCGAAGAGGAGCTGCACCGCGCCGCCGAGCACCTGCGCGCCGCGATCAGCATCACGCCGCTGGGCGCCGGGCCGGAGCTGCTGCTCGGCGTGACCAGCTCGGCCGGAGGCGCCCTGGCGCAGCCCGGCCTGTGGTCGGTCGAGGGGCTCATCGACGCCGCCGACCGCGCGCTCTACTCCGCCAAGCGGCGCGGTCGCGACCAGACGCGGCTGTTCTCCGAGCTGACCGTCGAGGACCTGGTGGCGGAGGAGCCCGAGGCGATCCGCCTCGCCCAGGCGCTGGCGCTCTCGGCCGGCGCCCGCGAGGGGATCGCCGAGACGCACTGCGCGCAGGTGGCCGACCTCGCCGCGTCCATCGCCACCGCCGTCGGACTGCCCGAGGCGGTCGTGATGCGCTGCCGGCTGGCGGGCTGGCTCCACGACCTCGGCAAGATCGCCATCCCCGACGCGATCCTGACCAAGCCCGGGCCGCTGGACGACGCCGAGTGGGCCGTGATGCGCACCCATGCCGAGATCGGCGAGTCGATCCTGCGCCGCATCGCCGGCCTGGCCGACGCCGCCCCGGCCGTGCGCCACCACCACGAGCGGTTCGACGGCTCCGGCTACCCGGACGGCCTATCGGGCGACGAGATCCCGATCGAGGCGAGCATCGTGGCCTGCGCCGACACCTACTCGGCGATCACGGTCGACCGGGTCTACCGCGCGGCGCGGACGCCGCGCGAGGCGATCGCCGAGCTGCGCGCGTGCGCCGGCACGCAGCTCGACCCGACCGTCGTGGACGCCGCCGTCTCGGTGCTCGTGGCGGCACCGCAGCTGCGCCCCTGACTCAGGGGCGGGGGAGGAACACGCGGCAGATCGCGTCGCGCACGGCCAGCTCTAGGCCGGCGGCCCAGCCTCGTCCGCCCTGGAGGCAGGCTGGCCCGGCGGACGAGGAGCGGCGGGAAGCAGGCCGGTCTCGAAGTACAGGCCGAGCACGTCATGACGGACGTAGTGGTGCAGGCGCTTGATGGCGCTGACGAGATCGACGCCCGCCTCCGGGTACTGCTCGAGCCCGAGGTAGAGCTGCGTCGTGGGATCGGCGAGCGCGGTCCCCGGCTCGCGCGGGGTCGCGGTGAACTGGAGGATCACGTCACCGTCGCTGAGCGGACCGCGCTTCCACTGGGAGAAGACGAGGTCGACGTTCTCGGCCCCGACCAGTTCATCCCGCGACGCGGCAACCGTCGGCACCACGAGACGATGCCCGTCGTGATCGGACAGCGCCTTCAGAATGGCGAGCGGATGGTGCTCCGGCTCGGGCCAGTGGAATGGCTGAACGGCGGCAACCAGCTGCTGGTGGTCGTCGGCGAAGGTCTGGATCGAGGGGAGCCCCTGCTCTTCGAACGCCGTCCGCCTGGTGCAGATCGGAAACCTCGGCTGCGGGTCCGTCCTCGCTGCGGGCGCTGCCATCTCGTAGGCCAGGTGGTCGAGGGCGGACCTGATGTTCTGGATCGCGTCACCGATCACCGGTGACAACGCCTTCGGCGGCAGGCGATTGATGCTGACATACATGGTGTAGTCGCGGCTGTCACCGGAGTTGGGGCCGGACGTGTACCGGTTGTAGTAGGCCAGCGGCGGCGGATCCTCTCCCATGTACCGGTCGATCAGGGCACGAAGCTCCTCGGCATGCTGCAGCGCGCGATCGAGCTTCAGGAGAGCGTTCGTCCGGTCGATCTCGCGCGTCTCTGGCATGAGATCAGCTACGCCATGCCCGAGCCGGAGATCATGCGCCGCAGCACCATCGGCAGGATGCCGCCGTGGCGCAGGTAGTCGACCTCGGCGGGCGCGTCGATGCGGGCCAGCACCTCGAAGCTGCCCGTCGTGCCGTCGTCGGCCTCCGTCTCGACCGTCACGCGCTGGCGCGGGGCGATGTCGGCGACGCCGCGGATGGTGAAGCGCTCGCGGCCGGTGAGCCCGAGCGACTCGGGCGTGTCGCCGTCGAGGAACTGCAGCGGCAGCACGCCCATGCCGACGAGGTTCGAGCGGTGGATGCGCTCGTACGACTCGGCGATGACGGCGCGGACGCCGAGCAGCAGCGTGCCCTTGGCGGCCCAGTCGCGCGACGATCCGGAGCCGTACTCCTTGCCCGCGAGCACGACCAGCGGCACGCCCTCGGCGCGGTAGGCGTCGGCGGCGTCGTGGATCGACAGCTGCTCGCCGTCGGGCAGGTGGAGCGTGACGCCGCCCTCGACGCCGGGCACGAGGCGGTTGCGGAGGCGGATGTTCGCGAACGTGCCGCGGATCATCACCTCGTGGTTGCCGCGCCGGGAGCCGTACGAGTTGAACTCGCGCGGCTCGACGCCGTGCTCGATCAGGTACGTGCCGGCCGGGCTGGACGGCGGGATCGAGCCGGCCGGCGAGATGTGGTCGGTCGTGACCGAGTCGCCCAGCATCGCCAGCACGCGCGCGCCGATGACGTCGGCCGGCGGCGTCGGGCTCGGGCTGCAGTCCCTCGAAGTACGGCGGCTCGCGGACGTACGTCGAGTCGTCGTCCCAGGCGAACAGGGCGCCGGTCGGCGCGGCCATCTCGCGCCAGCGCTCGTCGCCCTCCCAGACGCGGGCGTACTCCGTCTCGTACATCTCGGCGTCGATCGAGGAGGCGATCAGCGTCGCGCACCTCCTCCGCCGTCGGCCAGATGTCGCGCAGGTAGACGGGCTCGCCGTCGGAGCCCGTGCCGAGCGGCTCGTGCTCCAGGTCGATCTCGATCGTCGCCGGCGAGGGCGTAGGCGACGACGAGCGGCGGCGAGGCCAGGTAGCTCGCGCGCACCTGCGGGTGGATGCGGCCCTCGAAGTTGCGGTTGCCGGACAGCACCGACACGACCGCGAGGTCGTGCTCCGAGATCGCCGCCGCGAGCGCGTCGGGCAGCGGGCCGGAGTTGCCGATGCAGGTCGTGCAGCCGTAGCCGACGAGGTCGAACCGCAGCGCGTCGAGCGCCTCGGTCAGGCCGGCGCGCTCCAGGTAGTCGGTGACGACGCGCGAGCCGGGCGCGAGGCTCGTCTTCACCCACGGCTTCGACTCCAGCCCGACGCTCCACGGCCTTCCGCGCCAGCAGCCCCGCCGCGACCATCACGGACGGGTTCGACGTGTTGGTGCACGACGTGATCGCGGCGATCGACGACGGCGCCGTGGTCGATCTCGACGTCGGCCTCGAGCACGGCGGTGGACGAGGCGGCGTCGGCCGGGATCAGCGCGCTGCCGGCCACGCGCACCGGGTTCGGCTCGCGCGGGAAGGCGTCGCTGAAGCTGGCCGGTGCGGCGGCGAGCGCGACGCGGTCCTGCGGGCGGCGCGGGCCGGCGAGGCTCGGCTCGACGTGGTCGAGGTCGAGCTCCAGCAGCTCGGTGAAGGTGGGGGTGGGGTCGCCGTCGCGTGCGCCACAGGCCCTGCGCGCGGCAGTACGCCTCGACCAGCTCGCAGGCGTCGCCGCGGCGCGGTCTGGCGCAGGTAGCTGAGCGTCTCGGCGTCGACCGGGAACATGGCCGCGGTGGCGCCGTACTCGGGCGCCATGTTGGCGAGCGTCGCGCGATCGGGAATCGACAGCGCCGAGAGGCCGTCGCCGCAGAACTCGACGAACTTGCCGACGACGCCGTGCCGGCGCAGCATCTCGGTCAGGGTCAGCACCAGGTCGGTGGCGGTGACGCCCGCGCGCAGCGCGCCGCGGAACTCGACGCCGATCACGATCGGGGTCGGCAGGATCAGCGGCTCGCCGAGCATCACCGCCTCGGCCTCGATGCCGCCGACGCCCCAGCCGAGGATGCCGAGCGCGTTGATCATCGTCGTGTGCGAGTCGGTGCCGACCAGCGTGTCGGGCAGCGCCACGCCGTCGCGCACCTGCACCACGCGGCCGAGGTGCTCGAGGTTGACCTGGTGGACGATGCCCGTGCCGGGCGGCACGACGCGGAAGCCCTCGAAGGCGCCCTGCGCCCAGCGCAGCAGCGCGTAGCGCTCGCCGTTGCGCTCGTACTCGCGCTCGATGTTGCGGGCGAACGCGAAGCGCGTGCCGAACGCGTCGACCTGGACGGAGTGGTCGATCACGAGGTCGACCGGCACCAGCGGGTCGACGCCGGCCGGGTCGCCGCCGGCGCGCGCCATCGCGCCGCGCATCGCGGCGAGGTCGACGACGGCCGGCACGCCGGTGAAGTCCTGCAGGATCACGCGGGCGGGCAGGAACGCGACCGATGCCGTGTCCGGCGCCGGTGCCGGCCAGTTCGCGAGTGCCTTGACGTCTTCCTCGGTGACGTGGATCGAGCCTGCGCCGCGCAACGCCATCTCGAGCAGCACGCGCACGGTGTACGGCAGGCGCGAGGTGTCGGCGATGCCCGCCTCATCAAGCCGCGCGATGCGGAAGAAGTCGATGCCGGAATGGCCCGGCAGGGCGGTGCGTGCGCCGAAGGGATCGCTCATGCCGCTCATCATGCCACCGCCGGTCTTCGCTCGGACCGCGGTCACGGGCGCGGTTCGATAGGCAGTTGCCTATGGTTGTCCTGCGATACTCGCGATCTATGGAATCGGAGCTGCTCGAACTCGACCGCCGACACCTCGTGCACCCGTACCTCGCCGTCGGCGATCGCCCGCACGTCGCGTTCGAGCGGGGCGAGGGCGTCTTCCTCTACGACGTCGACGGCCGCCGCTACCTCGATGCCCGGTCGCAGCTGAACTGCGTCAACCTCGGGTACGGCCACGAAGGGCTCAACGCTGCGATCCGCGCACAGCTCGAGCAGGTCGCGTACATCTCCCTCTTCTACGGCTTCAGCCACCCGCAGGCGATCACGGCCGCCGCGCGGCTGGCCGATCTGGCGCCGGGCGATCTCGACCGGATCGCGTTCACGTCGGGCGGCTCGGAGGCGATCGAGCAGGCGCTCGCGCTGGTGCGCCTCTACTGGTCGAAGGTCGATCCTGCGCGGACGACCGTGATCAGCCGCCTGCGCGGGTACCACGGCAACACGGCGGGCGCGATGAGCGCCACCGGCATGCCGATGGGCGGGATGCCGGGCCTGCCCGAGATCGTGCCCGGGCACATCCGGATCCCGCCGCCGTACCCGTTCCGCGATGGCGCCGACGCGCGCACCGCCGCCGACACGCTGGCGGCGGCGATCGAGGCCGAGCCGGCCGGCACGGTCGCGGCCTTCCTGGCCGAGCCACTGCTCGGCGTCGGCGGCTACCTGGCGCCGCCCGACGGCTACTGGCCGCTGGTGCGCGAGGTGTGCGACGCCTACGGCGTGCTGCTGATCGTGGACGAGGTGATGACCGGCTTCCGGCGCACCGGGCCGATGTTCGCGTGCGACCACTGGGGGCTCGTGCCCGACCTGCTGGTGATGGGCAAGGGCATGAATGGCTCGTACGTGCCGTGCGGCGCCCTGGCCATCGGCGGCCGCGTGGGGGAGGCGATCGAGGGCGCGTTCCTCTCCGGCTTCACGCACGGCGGCCATCCGCTGGCGACCGCGGCGGTCAACGCGGCGCTCGACGTCTACCTCGACCCCGCCTTCGAGGCGCACGTCGCCGACGTCTCCGCCCACGTCCGCGGCCGCCTCGAGTCGGAGTTCCTCGACCTGCCGGTCGTCTCCGACATCGATGGCCTGGGAATGATGCTGGGGCTCGAGCTCGACCTGTCACCGGAGCGGACGGCCGCGGTGGTCGACGGCGCCCTGGAGCGCGGCCTGATCGTCCGCGGCCGCGAGGGCCGGCTGTCGTTCTCGCCGCCGCTGGTGATCACCCGCGACGAGGCCGATCTGGCGCTCGATCTGCTTCGTGGGGTGCTGCAGGACGCCTAGCGCGTCCCGTGTGACGCTGCGCACGCTTGTCACGGAAGTGACACGCGGTTAGATGGCGGCGCTCGACGGGGGGACGCCGACCACCGCCCAGCGACCGCCCAGGGTGCGGTGGACGCCACCCGCCGTGCGGATCACGACGAAGGCCAGCAGGCCCGCCCAGATGCCGCCCAGGCCCCAGTCGAACACGTACGCGGCGATCGTCAGCGGCAGGAAGCCGCCGAGCGCACCGGCCAGCGTCACGTTGCGCATGAAGGCGATGTCGCCGGCGCCGATCAGGATGCCGTCCAGCGCGAACAGCAGCCCCGACAGCGGCAGCGTCGCGATGAACCACGGCCACGCGACGTGCGCCTGGTCGACCACGGGCAGGTCGTCGGTGAACAGCTCCGGGATGATGTTCCACCCCGCCGCCAGCAAGACCGCGAAGACGAGCCCGAGCACGGTGCCGATCTCGGCCAGGCGGCGGGCGGTGGAGCGGGCGTCGTCACGGTCGCCGGCGCCGAGCAGGCCGCCGATCAGCTGCTGCGCCGCGATCGCGACGCTGTCCATGACGAGCGCCAGGAACGTCCACAGCTGCAGCGCGATGTGGTGCGCGGCGACGTGGGCGGTGCCCATCCGCGAGGCGACGGCCGCCGCCGCCAGGTAGGTGACCGAGAAGGCCGCCGTGCGGACGCCGAGATCGCGGGCCGTCGCCAGCTGCGCGCGCATGATCGGCCAGTCGTGGCCCCAGCCGACCCGCTCGCGGTGCAGTGCGCGCAGGAACAGCGCGGCGCTGATCGCCTGGCTGACGACGTTCGCGATCGCCGACCCCTCGAGCCCGAGGCCGAGCGGGAACACCAGCAGCGGGCACAGGACGGCGGAGAGCGCCATGGCGCCGAGCAGGTACACCAGCGGGCGGCGCACGTCCTGCACGCCGCGCATCCAGCCCTGGCCGGCGAACGCGATCAGGATGAACGGCGCGCCGCAGCTGGCGATCCGGAGCCACGACACCGCCGACTCGATCTGCACGGGGTCGTCGCCGATGAACTCCGCCGCCGGCCGCGCGATCAGCTGCAACACCGCGACCACGGCGAGGCCGATCCCGATGGCCAGCCAGGTGGCCTGGACGCCGTAGCGAACGGCCTCCTGGCGTCTTCCGGCGCCGAACAGCCGGGCCGACATCGACGTCGTTCCGTAGATCAGGAAGTTGCACAGCCAGACCGCGTCGGTGAGCAGCAGCGCGCCGATGGCCAGCCCGCCCAGCTCGGCCGCGCCGAGGTGGCCGACCACCGCGGTGTCGACCAGCACGTACAGCGGCTCGGCCGCGAGCGCCGGCAACGCCGGCAGCGCCAGCGACAGGATCTGACGGTCGGTCGCCCGCGCCACGTCTAGATGATGCCGATCGCCGCGACCACCTCGTCGCCGACGACGACGTCGACGAGGTGACGCGAGACCGCCGCCCGCGACGACGGCTCGAGCTGCGCGACGGCGAACCGCGCCAGCCCGCCCGACGCCGTCAGCACCATCGCCTCGGCCGCGGCCGCGAGGCCGACCGCGGCGGCGACCGGACCGGCGGGCTCCTTCTTCGGCACGCCGGGGTTGGCGCTCACGACGCCGCCCGTCGCGCGCCCCTTGACCGGGTACTCGGACAACGGCACGGACTTGCCATGGCCCAGCTCGTGCATCACGAGCAGCACGTCGCCGGTGGCCACACCGGCCGCCACGATGCGGTCGCCGCGGTCGAGGTTCATGCCCGCCACGCCGCCTGCGGCCGCGCTCTTGACCGGGCGCACCTTGCCCGCGTCGAACCGCAGCGTGCGGCCGTGCGCGGTGTGGAGCAGGATCGCGTCGTCGTCCGCGTGGGCGACGACGGCGACCACCCGGTCGCCGTCGGGCAGGTCGATCGCGGGCGAGCCGCCCATGTGCGATCCGGCGAAGATGGTTGCCTCGGAGCGCTTGATCTCGCCCCGCTCGGTGACCAGCAGCACGTGGCCGCCCGCGGGCGCCAGCGGCAGCAGGCCGACCAGATCGGAGCCCCGCGACAGCGCCACGGCCTTCACCCCGCGCGAGACACGCGACTCGATCGGCACGTCGGCGACGCGGAGGCGCAGCACCTGCCCGTCGCTCGTGTAGGCGTTCAGCTCGCTCTCGGTGTCGGTGAAGATCGCCGTGGCGACGGCATCGCCGGCGCCGACGTTGAGCGGGACGCGCGAGACGCGGCCGTCGAGCGGACGGGTCGCGCACGCGCCGCCGCGGGTGGCGAACAGCACCACGTCGGTGCGCGGCGCGGCGACGATGGCGACGTCGGCGCGGCGCGCCGTTGCGGCCCCGGCCGGCCCGTCCGCGGCCACGCGGGTCTCGCCGCCGAGCAGCGTCCGGCGCGGCGCGCCCAGCTTCTCGGCCGTGGTGCGGAGCTCGCCGACGACGATCTCGCGCAGCTCGTCGTAGTCGTCGAGGATGCGCCCGATCTCGTCCACCCGGCGCCCCTTCGTGGCCCGCTCCTCCTGCAGCTTGAAGCGGTTCAGGCGCGACAGGCGCTTGATCGCCATGTCGAGGATGTACTGCGCCTGCTCGTCGTCGATCGGCACCAGTGCCGCGATACCGTGTAGCTCAACTCTCAATTCAGACTTGAGCTTCTCGCGCGCATCGTCGTCATCCTCCGCGTTGCGGACGATGCGGATCACCGCGTCGATCGCGTCCAGCGCCGCGAGCAGCGCCACCAGGCGGTGCAGCTCGCGCAGCAGCTCGGTGCGCTCGTGCTCGAGGCGCCGCGTCACTACCTCGAACCGGAACGAGACGAACCGGTCGACGACCTCGCGCAGGTCGAGCTGGCGCGGCACGCCGTCGGCGACCACGGTCAGGTTGATGCCGATCGTGACCCGGAGGCTGGTATGCCGCATCAGGTCGGCGATCAGCTTGGTCACGTTGCCGCCGCGCTTGCAGCGGATCTGCACGCGCAGGCCGTTGCGGTCGGACAGGTTCTTGGGCAGCTCGGTGACGTCGGTGATCTTCTCGGCCCGGGCCGCGCGCACCACCTCCGACACGATCTGGTCGGGCGAGACGCCGTACGGCAGCTCGGTGACGACGATCGCCTGCAGGTTGCCCGGCAGCTGCTCGATGTGGTACTTGCCCTGCAGCCGGAAGGTGCCCTGACCGCGCGCGTACGCGTCGGGCAGCTCCTCGGGATCGACGACGATGCCGCCGGTCGGGAAGTCGGGCCCCGGCAGGACGCGCGAGCAGGTCCTCGAGGGTCGCATCGGGGTTCTCGGCCAGGACGATCGCGGCCTCGCAGGCCTCGGCCAGGTTGTGCGTCGGGATGTCGCACGCCAGCGACCAGCCGATGCCCTTCGAGCCGTTCACCAGCAGGTTCGGGAACGACACGGGCAGCACGAACGGCTCCTGCTTGCGCTCGGAGAAGTTCGGCCGGAACTCGACGATCTCGGGCCGCAGGTCGCGCAGCCAGTCGGACGCCGCGGGGGTGAGCCGCGCCTCGGTGTACCGGTAGGCGGCCGGCGGGTCGGAGTACTCCTTGGGCCCGACCGAGCCGTAGTTGCCCTGCCCGTCGACGAGCGGCACGTTGAGCGCAGAAGGCCTGCGCCATGCCGCACCATGGCGTCGTAGATCGGCGGTGTCGCCGTGCGGGTGGTAGTGGCCGATGACCTGGCCGACGACCGCGCCGACTTCACGTACGGCCGGCCGGCGCGCGCGCCGATCTCGTCCATCGCGAAGAGGATGCGCCGCTGCACGGGCTTCAGGCCGTCGCGGACGTCCGGGCAGCGCCCGGCCCTTGTTGACGTACATGCCGTACGACAGCGCGCGGTCGAGCATGGCGTCGGCCGCGTCGACGCTCTCGCCGTCCCAGGCGCGGAGACGAGACCTCGGCTCGACGTCGGACGTCGCCCTCGCCGTCGGGCTCGTCGTCGGCGGCGTCGGCCGGCAGGGTGAGCTCGATCGTCGCCTCAGCACGCCGCGACCTCGCCGTCGGGCGCGCGCCTCCTCGAGCCAGGCGCGCCGTCGCGGCGCGTCGTTGCCCATGCAGCAGCTTGACGGTCTCTGCGACCTGCGACGGCGTCCTCGACCGTGACCTGCAGCAGCCGGCGCGTGGCCGGGTCGAACACCGTCTCGCGCAGCTGGTCGGGGTTCATCTCGCCGAGGCCCTTGAACCGCGTCACGTGCTCGCCGGTGCGGCGCGTGCGCCTTGCAGCGACTGGCGCAGCTCCTCCTCGGTCGCAGACGTAGACGTACGTGCCGTCGCGCGAGCGACGATGCGGAACAGCGGCGGCTGCGCGAGGAACACGCGGCCCTCGGCCAGCAGGCGCGGGAAGAGCTCGTGGAACAGCGTGATCAGGAGGTTGCGCGATGTGCGCGCCGTCGGCGTCGGCGTCGGCGAGCAGCGATCACCTTGCCGTAGCGCAGCTGGTCCGCCTCCAGCGTCGCGACCATGGCCTTGCCGATCACGTCCTTGCGCCCGCCCAGCGCGACCAGGATCGAGTCGACCTCGGCGTTCTCGAAGGCGCCGCCCGCCTGTGGCGCCGAGGACGTTGAGGATCTTGCCGCGAAGGGGCAGGATCGCCTGCAGGTTGGCGTCGCGGGCGCCCTTCGCGGAGCCGCCGGCGGAGTCGCCCTCGACGATGAACAGCTCGCGCTCCGCACGGGCACGTTCGGGTTGTCGAGCGTGTCGGCGAGCTTGCCGGGCAGGTTCGAGTCGGAGAAGATCGACGTCGCCGCGTTGCGGAGCTTCTTCGAGATCTTGGACTGCGGCGAGGCGGATGTCGCGCGTCAGCAGCAGGCGGTCGAGGATCTGCTTCGTCTCCTTCGGCGTTCGCCGCTCGGCGCAGCCAGCCGAGACGCGCGCGTAGGCGAACGACTGCACGGCGCCCTGGGCCTCGGAGTTGTTCAGCCGGCCCTTCGTCTGCCCCTCGAACTGCGGGTCGGCGAGCATCACCGAGACCGCGGCGGTCAGGCCCTCGAACACGTCGCGGGCCTCGAAGCGACTCGCCCTTGCTCGCGCTTCAGCCGGCCCGTCTCGTGCGCGTGGCTGTTCAGCGCGCGGGTCAGCGCGCGCTCGCAGGCCGGAGACGTGGGTGCCGCCGTCGACGGTGTTGACGACGTTGCAGAACGAGTACATGCGCTCCTCGGCGGTCTGCGTCCACTGCAGGGCGACCTCGACCGGGATCTCGCCGCCGGTGCCGATCAGCGAGATGATCGTGGGGTGCATCGGCGCGGGCGCTCGGCGTTCGAGGTCGCGCACGTAGTCGGCCAGGCCGCGCTCGGTGCGGAACACCTGCTCGTCGTGGCCCGCGGCGTGGAAGCGGAACGTGAGGCCGCGGACGAGGTACGACTTCTCCTTCAGCCGGGCCCCGATAGTGGACGCCGAGTAGTGCGCGCCCTTCTCGAAGATCGACTCGTCGTGGCGCCAGCGGACGGTGGTGCCCGGCTTCTCGCCCCGCGCGAGCTTGCGGACGCGCGTCACCTCGCACGTCTTCGGCCGCGCTCGTAGCGCTGGTGGAAGACGTGGCCGTCGCGCCGCACCTCGACCTCGAGCCAGTCG